>NZ_JADJSO010000080.1:0-22212 GCF_016711665.1 Candidatus Villigracilis saccharophilus | reverse complement strand
GCATGCCAACCAGGATCACCAAGCTGAGCGCCGCTGACCAATATCTTGAGCGCAGCGGAAGAGCTTTGCAGCGCAGCGATAATCCCATTTCTCGGTGCAGTTGTTGTGATAGTCATTTCTATTTCCAGTTAAATGGGTTGCGGTTCAGGTGTTCGTGGGCTAAGCGGGGCTTTCCGCGAATTTTGTAAAGCATAGGCAAGGATCTCAGCCATTGCCAGATATGAATCCGAGGATATCTCTTGGCCGAAATATCGATCGTTTTAAAATAGCGCGCGCCACAGGAATATTTCTGGACGACAGGGGATGTGGTTTTCTTTTGCCAGTTTAACAGTCCCGTTCAGCCACTCGATAAGGTCCTTTGGCCAATGCAAAGCAGGAGCCCGCATGCCTTCATGATGTTCCCTCGCGATCACTTGCGAGGTGAGTGAAATACACATCTCGGCAAACTTGCTCACAGCGTTTGGCAGATCAAACTGGTTGAATGCGATCATTTCAACAAAACTGGAACGCAGAAAACCGTAGGCGATCCACGAGACCCAGCCCAGTTTAAGTAAAGATCGAAGCACCTCAAAAAAACCGTGCGATGAAAAAATCCGTTTAAACCCTTCAAGCGGGTTCAGGCGCTTAAAGTCGAAACCGATCTTTTTGCCTGCCCATAAAAATTGGGTCTGTGCCAGAGTGACCACCACACCGGTCAGCATCAGACCGACGACGATAAAGCTAAAGGATGGCAGAAGTTGCAGCGAAAAAGAAATGGCGGTTCTCTCAGGCCATTCAACGGTGACATTGCGCCTGGAAGTTCCACGATCGGGTTCGTAATAAGTCCAGAAAAGCCAGCGCCATATTTTTGCTGTCCCCCGCAACAAGGAACGCACTCATGACAATAATGATTGCTGAAATCAGTTCCTGACTGCGTACCACCTGGCCTTCATCGCGGAGCTTCCAGAAGGCGGTGGCTGGTAGGGAGCTTCAGTTTTATTATCTGTATCTGCCATGTTGTTTGATTACTCACAAATAAAAGCATGTTTTCTATCATGGACTTGAATAAAAGTTGTCAGATTCGGAAGAATAACGGCAAAGGTCGCTAACCATGGCGATCATTGCCACAACCACTTTGGGCCAGCAGACCCAAAAATAGACCTGCACCTGAGGCGCCACTCGCGCCATTAGACCCAGGCCAAGGATCGATTTAAAACCAGAGCCGCCATGACGGGTAAAGCCAAATGAACACCAGTGGCAATAAATATTGAAGTTGTTTTCATGATCATTTCCATTCCATTGAATGGAAGACTGCCATTCAATGGAACGGCAGTAAACGTATTGTGCAGGGCGATCAAAACCAGGTGATGGCCATCGATCAAAGGAGAAAATCATGGAAGCTGTCATAACAAAAAATCTGGTCAAACGCTGAGCCTGCCTCGCCCAAGGCCCGGGTTAAAATTCGGCTGGATTAAAACCGCTGCCCATCCCCATGGCTGATCGGCCATTTGAATAGCTCCAAAAGCAAGATCTGCGGAAAAACCAACCAATGTGCCGATGATGATCTCCCCTACCAATGGCCAATCCATATGACAGAATCGATCGTTACCGCATCTGGCGGGAGTGGCTGCCAGGGAACAGCACCATATGAAGCGCAAACCGAGGCCCGATCCGTACCTGGGTCGGAATATTCTGCCCCGAATACCCGGCACATGAATAATAATTGCCATAATACGGGTAAAGCCAGGAAGAATAATTGTGCCTGAGGACGGAGATTGTCATAAAATTTATTTTTCCAAGCACAGCATATCTAAAAAAATGATACCTGATTCCCCCTTTTGTGTCTGTAAATGTGATGTGAAGCCAGACTAAATATGGCGTAAAAAATTTCAACCCAAATTTGGCTTATTTTTGTTCAGCCTGCCCTGAAATTGATCCCAATTTTTTAGGGCACACATGAAAATTCCTAAAAGCTCAAAGAGCCTTCAGGAATGGAATAATTCTGTTTATTGATCTTCGTCGATGAATATATCTGATCAAAATATGTGTGCTGCTATTCCAGAAGCATCCAGATCAATTGGTTAATTCACCAGACCGTCCAAAGCAGCCTAAAATACGCGCCGCCATCAGGTCAGGATTCAAGGGTTTTACCAAAAAGCCGCTGGCGCCATCTTTTGCCGCTTTTGAACGATCTCGGAAAACCCATGGATGAGATGAAAAATACTTTGGTCCTTTTTAGGAGGACTTCAGCATTCAGTTGACTGATCAAATCCAATCCATTCTGACCTGGCAAATAAGTATCCACCAGAAGCACATCCGGGAGATGCTGGACCAACTGCTGACGAAGAGCGGCGGCTGATTGCAGATGATCGGGTTCATGCCATGGCGGATCAAAGCCAACTTAATCAGCTGGCATTGCAAAATATTAGGTTCGAGCACAAGGATTGAAAGGGTTTCTCGCTTCATATTGGCTATCCAGTTTTTGAAAGAGCGGGGAATTTCCGGGAGTTCGTCATCTTTAGTTTAAGTTTTTCCACTTCAGCCGCATCGATCTTTAGAATATTAAGTGATTCGGGATGGATCTCGAAGCTTAATAAGCGCGGACTCTGTAAATTGATAATCCTGGGCCATGGAATTCGCCACATTAACAATGGCAGGCAGCTGCTGATTGGTCCTGGCAAAAGAAGGTGCGTGATGACAACGGATCGCATCCACCAGCACGACAGGAAAATTCCAGTGCTCGGCGATCAAGCCGCCGACCCGGGCATGGTCGATGCCGATCATTTTTTCCTCCACCTGCCAGAGCGGAATTTTATACTTTTGTACAGCATCAACGATCGTGTTGTAATCGCTCAAGACCACCTGATCCAACAGCAGCTTGCCGATGTCATGCAGCAGACCAGAGACATAAGCTTCTTCCGGGATTAGGGTAGCGCAGGACTTGCGCAAGCCATTCTGACGCCACTCCACCACGAGGGAATGATGCCATAGTTCGCCTGCTCCCTGCCGATACCCGTTCAGACTGCGTTTCATCATGCCGGTTGCAGAAGAAGTTAGCAGGATCGTTTTTAGGCGTCCCAGACCAATGAGCATGATCGCCTCATTGAGCGTTGTACATGTGCGGGAATATCCAAGCGAAACGGAGTTTGACATTTGCAGGACCAGGGCAGTCAAGGCTTGGTCCAGACCGATCAGCCCGACCAGACCGTCAATGCTAATATCCCGTTTTTCAACCTCATTCAAGATGCGGGACACATTGGCAGGCATGGGTCTGAGACTCGAGATCGACTGAATGATGCTTTCAACCCGTTGTGACAGCATGGATGGATATCTTAATGAACCAGATTAGGCAGGCTTGTGAACAGAGCGTGGGTAAATGTCATTGCCTGTTGAAGCATCCATGAACCAAGCAGAACCAACACCAGCACAATGCCGATCAATTTCGGAATGAAGATCAGCGTGGATTCGTTGATCTGGGTCGCGGCCTGAACCAGACTAACCAGACTACCGATAATCAAACTGATCAACAAAATCGGACCAGCCAAAATAAGCGAGATCATGATCGCGTTTTGTCCCAGAGTAAGCACATAAGCTTCAGTCATCCAAACCTCATCAATTTCCAGTAAAGCTCAAGACCAAGCTGCGAACGATCAAATACCAGCCGTCCACCATGATGAACAACAGGACTTTGAATGGCAGCGAAACAAGCGAAGGCGGCAGCATCATCATACCCATCGAAAGCAGGATGCTGGAAACAACCAGGTCGATCACCAGGAAGGGAATGTAGATCACAAACCCCATGGTAAACGCGGTGCGGAGTTCACTGATAATGAACGCCGGGAACAAGGAGACGGTGGGGATATCATCGATCGTAACAGGTTGGGGTTCATTCCCCAGTTCCAGGAATAATTGAATATCCTTTTCACGGGTTTGATTGAACATGAACTCGCGGATCGGTCTTTGGCCCTCCTTCAGCGCGGTGGCTTGATCCATTTGTTCATCCAGGAACGGCTGGATCGCATTTTCATTTACCTGCTTATAAACCGGTGCCATAATGAAGAAAGTGAGGATCAAGGAAAGCCCGATCACAACCTGATTGGGGGGAATGGAGGGAGTCCCAATGGCGTTGCGCAGCATGGACAGCACAATGACAATGCGAGTAAATGAGGTTGCAAGGATCAACACGGATGGCGCCAGAGACAGCACGGTCATGAGCACCAGCAACTGCACGCCGGAGGTGACTTGCTTGGGTTGCGGAGACTGTCCATCCACAGTCAATGAAACTCCAGGTGCTGCTGAACATCCGCTTAGCAGGATGCCAACAACAAGAACGATAAAAATAAGAACAAGCGTTTTTTTAAATGGCCTGGAAATGACCTTGGAGAGCTTTGAACCGGCTTGGGGAAACGTTCTATCAACCATGGCTGATCTTTATTCCTTTCCCTTTATGCTCTCAGCGGACAATTTGAGACTAAAAGATTGGAGCAATGAACCAAATTCAAAACCTGATTGAACCGGGGCATCCTCCACTGGAACAGGATTCATACTATGTTCAATGGAAGAGATCAGGGAGACACTTTGGTCGGTGGCCCCGATCAATAATTTTGGTCGCCGATCACCACCAGATGAAGAGCCTGCTTTGGGGATAATCGAACTGTTTCGAGAACGCGCATCTGGCGGGACGGTTTTCCGCCTGTCCCAACTTGCTGCCAGCGTCGAAAGATCATGGAACTGCCGACGATCAACAGCAACACCACCAGCAATTTCACAAAGGCGCTCGCAAAATACAATGGCGTTGACCCGAGCGGATCAGCAGATGTGGTTGAGCCGCCGCCAAAGGCCAAAAGCAGGCCGGTGATTAATAGGCTGAAAGCCAGCAAAAAAACTGTCAGCTTTTGTTTATTACTGCTGGCCTGATACCACTTCTTGATCACGGTCACTAATGCGGGCATCAGGAGGTTACCTTCTCACTATTTGTCGAGATCATCTCAATGATGCGAACACCGAATTTGTCGTCGACGACCACAACTTCTCCGCGCGCCACCATGCGGTCATTCACAAAGACGTCCACGGGATCTCCGGCGAGCCGGTCCAACTCCACAACGGATCCATTCTTTAATTCAAGGATTCGGGCAAGCTGCATGCGGGTACGTCCCAACTCCACAGTGACCCGCAGCGTAACATCCATCAGCAACTCGATGTTTGTCGAATTGAATTTATCCGATTTACCGCCTGGCTTTTGAGCCGCGCTATCAGCACTTCTACCAACGGGCATATCTGTAATAATATCGTTTAGATTTTCCATTTGATTTTCACCTTATTTATTACTCGACTGGGTATCGTCATGTTCACGGTAAACCCCATTGATCTGAATCCCCATGCGTTTGCGGGATTTTCCAACACTGGCATAGAATTGCTTTTTATTTGCCACCTGCACGACCAGGGATTTTCGACGCTCTGATCGAGTTCGATCACATCTCCGATCGACAGTCCCATCAGGTCCTTCAAGGTGAGATCAGCGTTTCCCAAGATCACCTTTATTGGAATGACCGCCTTCATCATGGTCTGGATGGCTACCTGACGGGCGACAGGGTCCATCTGATGTTCCTTGCGCCCCGCGATCCAGATATGCGGATTAAGTACATCGGCAATCGGCTTGAGCGTATTAAAGGGGATGAAGAAACTCATCGTGCCGGTAACGCCCTGGATATTAATTTCAATGGCGATCAGCAAAACGCGTTCATTGCCCATCATCATCTGCACCCAATGCTGATTGATCGTGCTGTCTTCAAAGACGGCTCAAGGAAGCGACCTTGCTCCACGCGCTTTTCATCCCCCAACATGTGTTCCACCAATCCGCGCAGCAGGGACTGATCGATTTCGGTTAACGAGCGCTCTGTAAAACGGCCTTCGATCTTTCCGCCAAGGCGCTGCTCCAGGATCAAATAACTGATATTGTGACTCAAAGTCAGCACCATGTGACCAGGCAGGGGTGCCAGCGAGATCAAGTGGAATAAAGTTTGTTCAGCAAAATCATTGATGAAATCGTGAAAGCGGCCCTGCTCCATAAGCGCCAGGCGCGGGCGAACATTGGTTCTTAGAAAAGTTGGCAGGGATGTTGTCAGGCGTTCGCTCAGGTCTTCATGCACCAACTCAACCGCGCGCATTTGATCCTTTGAAAACCTGGCAGGCGACCAGAAGTTATAGGTCTGGATCTTCTTTTCCCCGCCAGCATCAGATTTGGCAGCTTCGCCCGGCTGATTAAGCATATCAGCCAGGTTGAGGCTATCCTCACCATGTTTCTGATCTATATTGATAGCGCCTGATAATAAGGCATCAATTTCGGATTGAGCTAACATAGATTACTGGACCACGAATTCCGTAAAATAGATCGACAGGATGTGAAGATCAACAAGTTTTTCAGAGAGGGTTTCCAAAATCTCCGTTCGCAGCTTTTCCTTGCCATCCGCCGTATACAGGTCCTCGTAGGTTTTGGTTGACAGGAGCGTGATGACAGTGTCATCCATGATGGGCAGCCGTGAATTAAGTTTTTCTTCAAATGCCGTTTCATAAGCTATTTTTTCCTCTTCCGGCAGCAACTCATATTCCGGGTTATCCGGAGCAACCTCAACGACCACTGTCACGCGTATATATCTCCGCCCGCCTGGATCAACCAGGTTGATGATCTTGGTGGACATGGGAACCATGATGCCTTCCCCTGGAATAAAGTCGTGCGTTCCCGTCTCGGTTGTCGTTGTTTCTTCACTTGCCGCCGCCTCAGAGACATGCGGTTCCGGTGTGGTAAACGCAGTATCATATTGATACTGCAGGCGGAAAGGCTTCGGAAGTTCATCAGGGGCAAAAATAATATACGCCATGAAGATCGACAGAAAAGCAGTCAATAAAAGAATTACCTGGGTGATCACATTGAGGATTTTTAGGATTTTATCTAACATGGGACTCCGCTTCTGGAACAACTTGCTATTGGACTTTACGGTTGAATAACCGGGGAATTAATATCTATGATATTACTCTCCACTTTATACATGATGACAATTTCCACACGGGCGTTCAATCCTTTATGCTGTTCGGTGTCATTGGGAAATACCGGCGCGTACTCACCCTGGCCTGAAATGATCATTCTTTCAGGCGCCACCCCGGCGTTCATCAAATATTTTGCAACCGACGTGGCACGCGCCAAAGACAGCTCCCAATTGCTTGGATAGAGTGGATTGATGGAAGCTGTATCGTTTGTATGCCCAACCACCTTGATCTTGTTTTCGATGGGAAGCATCATCTCAGCAATGGTGTCGAGCACAATCAAAGCCTCTGGCGGCAATTCTGCCTGACCATCCGCAAAAATCAGGCGCTCGCTGAGTGAGATCAACACGCCCTCGATGTTGGTTTGCACGCTGACCTGGCTGCCGAGGTTTTGAGAAGAAAGCATGGAAGTTAATTGCCCGGCAACTTCCTCCGACTGGGTGGGACCTTCGGGAATACCCGGAACAACGATCGGCTTGGATGTTCCGTCTTCGCTTGTACCACCAGCCTGGTTGATCTGACTATCAACCACCTGAGACGGTCCGCCGAGTGAGAAGGCAGACCGCATACTGGTGGCCAGGATTTTGTATTTCTCGACATTGACCTGACTCATGGAGTACAGAACGACAAACAAAACCATCAACAGGGTGATGAAATCAGCGTAGCTCACCAGCCAGCGTTCGTCGTGATGCTCTTCGTGTTCTTCCGGGCGGTGTGCCATGGTTAAGCCTTTGCCCTCTCGGCATTACCTGCCGGAACCTTCTTGTCACCCGCCTCTTCTTCGCTCTTGGCTTCAGACGGAGACAGGTAAGCATTTAATTTATCACGCACAATACGCGGATTTTCGCCGGCCTGGATGGCAAGAATGCCCTCCATTTGCATATAGCGATCATGGGCTTCTTCTTCATCTTTTGCCTTTAGCTTACCTGCGATGGGTAAAAAAATTAGATTGGAACTCAATAAACCCCACAAAGTAGCTAAAAAGGCGGCGGCGATCGCTTCGCCGAGCGCGCCAGGGTTGTCCAATTGTTTCAACACGCTGATCAGGCCCATCACCGTTCCGATGATACCGAAGGTAGGAGCAAATGCGCCAGCCGCGGTGAAAAACCCCATGCCTTGTTTGTGGCGGGCACGCATTTGAGCGACTGTGGTTTCCAGGATCGCAGATACCTGCTCGGGATCGATCCCATCCACCACCATCGAAATCCCTTTTTGAAGAAATTTGTCTTCGATCTTCTTGCTATCATCTTCAAGGGCCAGCAAGCCTTCACGGCGGGCCTTATCTGCCAGTTTGCTCAAAAGGTCGATGGTTCCCCTTGAATCAAATTTTCTTGTTGTAAAAGCCTGAATGATATATTTAGGTAATTGAAGCACGATCTTCAAAGGTGCGGTAATAGCTGTCGCCCCCAGCGCCCCGCCAAAAATCAAGATGATCGCAGATGGATGGGCGAATAATTCTCCGGGTGTGCCGCCGTCCATAATCAATGCCGTAATAATGGCGGTAAGAGACAAAATCAAGCCCGCGATGGTCGCAATATCCATAAATTACTCCTGATTTCCTGTTTTGGATTTATATTATTTCTTCTAGATCACGTACCTGATCACTCTTCTGAAGTTTTTGAGATGAAGGGAGCCAGGGTTTTTCGACGATATTCGATGAAACGCTCCGCAATTTCTTGCGGGGAGTCTTTAACGATGAATTTTTTATTGCTTATCAGCGTAACAACCGTGTCGGGCGTCGCCTCCACGGTTTGGATCAATTCAGGATTGACATAAAATTTCACGCCGTTTGTTCTGATCAGAAAAATCACGATTATTTTCCTTCCTGCCTGGCAACATCGGCTCAAGGTCTCGAACAGGCAGTCATTCCATGCGTAACTTTAGCATATCGCCGTAAGTTTTCGTGTAAATTGGCCGTGAAAGGAATATAAAGATTGGCTAAAAACTTGCGCCGATTTAACCGCGTAAAATGACCCCACCGGACCACGGTGGAGTTATTTTACCGCCCGGTCGAACCGTGCGTTGCTATTTCCCCGGTTCTTAATTATTTACTCCCTTTGAATTTGGGAGGAGTCTGCCCTCGGCCTACGCCTCTCGTGAGATCGTTTGGACTGAGATCGACTGCGACACCGTTTGTTTATAGTAAAACTCCAAAGTAGCCAGGGGACGCTGGGTAACGATCGGCCCGGTGGTTTTACCCCAGATCAGTTTACTGCCCGCGTCGAACCAGTCATTGCCATCGCCGCCAGCAAAGATCAGGTCGCCGATGGGAGTCTTGTTGGCTACAAACGCCTCATTATTCTGCACTTTTGTGGAGAATAGCCCGGTTTCAGGAGAGAATTCCTTCGAATCTGAACCAATTCCCTTGACATGCTGCGCCCCTTTGAAGATATCGACCTGTTCGATGAACCCGGCATCCTTGGCCTTGAAGGTCACGCGCGTGCCGTCCATCAACATAAAGGTCGTAAAGTCGTCACTGGCTTTTAAGTCCTTGAAATCACCATCGCTGTTCCCGCCCACATCACTAACATCCACATGCGGGTCGCCCCAGATGGTGGTACTCTTATTGGTCCATTTGTCCAGGATCGTAAATGTGGAGCCATCCGCGAACTTAAAAAGATAACGGTCGGATTCGGCATAGTTTTGATCGTGAACCACCAAACCTTCCAGCGCTGTGTTCGATCGATAACGCAACTCCAATTTGATCTCAACACTCTGACTGGCTGTGACAGAGAATCCCTCTTCAGGAATATCCGCTTTGGGCGTATTCGCGTTTTGGAGATTCTGCAATTTGCCGTGCAGGTCGGATAGTTTTATATCTATATTTTCGATCGGCGGCAGGGGGCCGGCGGCCGGGTTAGCGTCAGAAGGGGCCGAGCCGCTGATAAGCATCTGATCCTCTCCAAAATAGTCCAATGCAGTTTTTTCATCCACATGTTTCCCACGGCGGCGCAATTCCGCGTTATTTTCAATTTCCATTAACCGGCGGGCTATCATTAAATTGGATAGATCTGTTGACGCGATATCGCTCATAGCTGCCTCCCGGGCACAATCATTCGATATCCTAGAGTCGGCTTAATCGGTAAAATCTTGAGGGGTTGACAGGCATCAGTTTTTTTGACAGAGCTTCCACCCATATCTCCAGCCATCCTGCTTGTTTAAAAAAAGAACGCCAATACCTGATGAGGTATTGGCGTAGATCAGCGGACAAAGTTGAACTTAAAGGATGCCCTGATTCCTGCGTGTCTGAAGAATAAAGCTGTTAATATTCTCTTCAGTTTGGAACTGACTTCCAGGAGCGACAGAAAAACCGGGCGCCCAGAAATCACCCGAGACATTTAGTCTTTTATAGCGCGGGTAGTCTTCAAGGATTTTCTGGGATGTTATCTGGCGTGTAGCGCGCATGAACTGAGCGGGGTTTGTCGTGAGAGGGACCGTGATCACCCATTGCAAATATCCCGGCCGGATCATGACCGAGCCCAAACGCCAGCCATAGGATATACAGATCTGTTTTATCCAGCGGGGCAGGTCTTCAGTGATATCACCTGTCAGATAATGATCGCTGAAACGGGGGATCAACAAACAGGCATACGTCAGCTCATAGGAAATTTGCTGGGCGGATTCAAACTCAATAACATCGCCGTCCCCCATACCTGTCGAGGGGCTCTGTTCTACAAAGTTTGTCTCAGGGACAGGGGCGGGCGCTGACGGCCGAGTAACCGTTTGTGTTTCTCTTTGGTCGAGCTGAACTTGTTCCGTTTCAGTGGTTACATATTCAAAAGTGTTCACAAATACCTCGGCGGACGATATAGAGGAGGAAAAGCCTGTTTTTTGGCGGATTTATTTCAGGAATATACCATATTTCTGATCACGACCTTGGGTGTAGTCAACCAAAGGCTTGGGACATTAATCCTTGTCAAAATATTACCATGGCCTACCATGCCCAAGTATAGTCACTACTGCAATATTTCCCATAAAAAATAAGTGAAATTTAGAACACAATTTCGAGTCCGGTTTCAAGCTTTGGGTAAACATTCTCACAAATGCTACGCGAATATCATAGGGCAGGTACGCTTACGACTCGGCGCGGATCTCCTTCATGATCAAATTGGAACTTTTTACAGACTCAAAATATATATTCCGCCACACATGCGGCTGGATCCCGAGCTGTAAAATGTGATCCCAATTACCGTCCTCTGTTGCGATCACAGCCTTCAAGACCACTCCCAACTTCCCCTTTCGATGGACCAACGCTTCATTAATATCTGGTGTAAGCGGGAGACTCTCAACCACTTGAAGCATGGGGACATCCATAATGGCATCCAAAACCGATAGAAGCCCGATCAGGAAATAGGATTCAGTATGCTTGACGCCCAGTGTCGTGCCAAGCATCTCGCATATTTTTGCCCGTTGAAAAGCAACAGCGGTCAGTTCGTGCGGCTTGTCATCCGCTGTCGCCATCACAAGCAGCAGCATCCAACTGCGGAGCTGCTGCAGACCGATCAAGGCAATGGCTTGTTGAATGGACTTGACCTGATCGGCGAGGGAATAATAACCCGAGTTCACCAGACGCAGTAATTTGTAACTGAGACCAACATCCTGCGAGATGATCGGGTCCAGCAAATGAAAACTGGTCTGGGCATCCATGGTTGCCGCCAGGGAACGCATCAAGCTCAAACGCGATACATCCAGTTTCTTCTTCTTATATTGTATCGTCTCGGGTTTATAAAAAAAATAGCCTTGAAAGAAATCAAACCCCAATTGCAGGCATGTGAAAAAATCCTGCGGTGTTTCCACCTTTTCCGCCAGCAGCAGGATGTCGCGTTGTTTAATGGAACGTACCATGTCCGCGAGATCGGTCCTGTTGACAGCCAGCATGTCGATCTTGATCAGGTCAACCAGACCTTGGTCAAGGATCGGGGCGATCTGTTCCAGGGAAATCACATCATCCAGGGCGATCAGGAAATTCTTCCTTTTGAATTTACGAAGCGCCTGAAAAAGTTCATTATCCAGAGCGATATCTTCCAACACTTCCAGGACAACCCGCCTCGGATCAAAGTTCTCGACCCGCATGCCCGTCAACAAGCAGATCAGATCATCTTTTACAAGAAAATCTCTGGTGAAATTTATAAAGGCAAGCTGCGGCCCCACAACCGCATCCAGCCCCATTTCAAAAAGCGTATTGGCGAAGACCCTGGATGTGGCAGCATTGCCATCCTTGAACATCGCCTGCGTGTCGTAAGGAAAAGCCCGGTATAACAATTCATACCCAATGGTTTCCTTGTGACTGTTTAAGATCGGTTGTCTGCCTACAAGTAATTCGGACACTCTGATTTCCCCTCTTAACCCGCATGGAACAAGGGATTTACGAAGATTTTTTTATTTCTTCCAGCGATCAAACAAAGCTCATATTGTGAGAGCGAACGCTGACAGTTGATTCAACTGGAATGAGTCTACAGTTGACCCGTTCAAAATGTAATAAAAAAGCCGTTAATTTCTTACCGGCCTGTCCCGCGGCACCGACCTAAGCTGCGCCCGCAGGACTGCTCGTGAAAAGCGGAACTTCGAATGCGCGGAAATCCCGACAAAGGCGCCCGGGAAAATTCACACAATATTAATGAGTTCTTACCTTTATTTTTATTATGGAAAACCGCCCTTATTTATACAATGGTGATGGGTTGATAACCCGGATTCTCCGGTGATCGATCCATCTGTAATTACATTGTTGTTTGATCCATAGCATCCCGAGCCCTGGCGATCGGCTCGGGAATAATAAAAAGGAGATTGCCATGAATGACCATGAAAAACTCGAAATGTATATCGCAAACTGCAAATGCTGCATGCTGGCCCAGGCGATGAAAACCTGCCCAATCTGCCGCTTCAATATTGGGTTGGCTGAAAAGGTGGAACTGACCGCGCCGGCGATCCCGTTGACCCTAGCGATATTTAATGAAAAGACCGCAATATTTGAGATGGCTGAATAAGTATGCTCTTGGTTGGGAGAAGGTCATGAAGTGGATTGACAACCTTAGAATGAGTATTAAATTGCTGGGGGCCTTTGGCACCATCCTTGTGCTTATCATCATCATTGCCGGCGTGGGGTACGCCTCAATGAACAGCATCAATAACGGCATGACAACCATGTACGCAGACCGTCTCCTGCCGATCGAACAATTGGGGAATATAGAAGCGGATATGTACACGATCAGGGGAAGTGTTTATAAAACTTTACTCATTCCAAAAGAGGCGGAAAAAAGCAAGGCGGAAATATCAAGGCTCGAGAAAAGCATAGACGAAAATTTCAAGGCATACAAAGCATCCGTGCTCACGGATGAGGAAAAAGCGGAGATCGCTGTATTCGAATCAGTCTTTCGGGAATATCACAACGCTGCGGCGGAAGCCATCGCATTAAATGAAGCCGGCCAGCGGAACGAGGCGCTTGCCAGCATTGTCGAAGGCGGGCGCACGGCAAACGCACTCGCGACATTGTCCGAGTCGATTCACAGGCTGCTTGAGATCAACGTAAAAGTTGCCGAGGAAACACACCAGCAAGGCAATGAAACATTCATGAACTCCCGCAACATCCTGTTCATGACCACGATCGCGGGGATATTGATATCGCTGGGATCTGTGGCTGTGATCACGCTCAGCATTACCGTCCCACTTGCGATCGTGGTAAAGATCTCGCGCGAGATGGCTTCCGGGAACCTGGTACGCGACATGAGCGATGCGGAAAAAGATAAGGTGCGAAAACGCAGGGATGAGATCGGCACGATCGGCAAGGCCTTCGACGAGTTGATCGATTACATGCAAAGCATGGGGGTCGCCGCGACCGCCATCGCTGAGAACGACCTGACCACTCATGTCACGCCAAAATCAGAGAAGGATGAACTGGGCAATTCCTTCGCGAAGATGATCGCCGGGCTGCGCGACGCAGTGGGGCTGATCACTGAGAGCGCCAATGATGTCACCGCATCTGCCGCCCATTTGGCAGATACTTCCAAACAATCGGGCGAGGCTGCCAACCAGATCGCCGCCACCATTCAAGAGGTAGCGCGCGGCACCCTGCAGCAAAGCGAGGTCGTCAACAAGACCACCGCCTCCGTCGAGCAAATGCGAAACGCCATTGACGATGTCGCCAAAGGCGCGCAGGGGCAGGCCAAGGCCATCACCCAGGCTTCAAGGATCACCTCCCGCATCAGCACCGCCATCGAACAGGTCGCGGATAACGCGCAGGCTGTCACCCGTGACTCTGCCCAAGCCGCCACCTACTCCCGCGACGGCGCCAAGACCGTCAAGGAAACCATTAGCGGCATGGAGACCATCCGCGAAAAGGTCGGTCTCTCCGCGAGCAAAGTGGAAGAGATGGGCGCGCGTTCCGAAGAGATCGGCGTCATCGTCGAGACCATTGAAGATATTGCCTCTCAAACCAACCTGCTGGCGCTCAATGCCGCCATCGAAGCCGCGCGCGCCGGTGAACAGGGCAAAGGTTTCGCGGTCGTGGCGGATGAAGTCCGCAAGCTGGCGGAACGTTCCAGCCTTGCCACAAAAGAGATCGCGGCGCTCATCAAGGGCATCCAGAAGACCGTCAGTGAAGCCGTGACCGCCATGCAAGCCTCGGCGCAGGAAGTGGAGTTGGGCGTGACACGCGCCAATTCCGCCGGTGAAGTGCTCGATCATATTTTGAGCGCGGCTGAGTCTGTTTACAAGCAGGCAGAAGAAGCAGGCAATACCGCCGCCAAGGTGCGTGTTGCCGCCGCCGAACTGGTCGAAGCAGTGGACGCGGTCTCGGCTGTGATCGAAGAGAACACCGCCGCCACCGAAGAAATGTCCGCCCATTCCACAGAGCTGACCCAGTCGATCGAGAACATTGCAAGCATCAGCGAAGAGAATAACGCCGCTGTCGAAGAGGTCTCCACTTCCACCGACGAAGTATCCGCCCAGGTAAAGGAAGTGTCCGCTTCGGCCGCATCCATGAAGGAATTGTCACTGCGCCTGCAAATGGTGGCGGCTCAGTTCAGGCTGGACCTGGAAGCAAAAGAATCCAACAACCTGATCAATATCGTGCTGTCCTCCTCACAACACAGCGAGTGGGTCAACAAGGCATCCGAAGGACACCTGACAAAGGAAGATGCCGCATCGGATGCGGAATGTTTGCTGGGGCATTGGTATTACGGCAGGGGCATCAAGGATTACGGACAAAACAGCGCCTTCCAGGCGATCGAACGACCGCACAAAAAATTTCATGAAACACTGTCCACACTCGCCAACTCAACCGACCTTGATAAAAAACGCGGGCAGCAATTATTCGCGCAGTTAAAACAAGCGTACACAGAACTCGCAACTTTGATCGGAGATCTGCAGAATTCAGTTTAACCCATTCGATCTTGTACGCACCGCCCCGAAGGTTTGGATGAAAAACAAACCTAATGATAAGAACCTGCGGGATGTGCTTAAATAATTTCATTGAAAACCAGTCAGCCAAAATGGACTGACAAAAAAATTATCCGAAGGAGAAAAACATGAGTTTCTTGAACAACCTCAGAACGGGTGTGAAATTGATCGGGAGTTTCCTGATCATCGCCGTGATCACGGCGGTCGTCGGTGTGTTGGGCATCTACTACATTAAGCAGATCGATGCCGCCGATACCCGCCTCTATCAGAACCAGACCGTGCCGCTCGGACAGATCGCGGATGCCGCGGTCGCTTTCCAGCGCACGCGTGTCAACTTGCGCGACATGATATTGGCGGCAGACACCGCGGAAGCGCAAAAATATGCCGATACCATCAAGACACTTGATGAACAGATCGTCACCTTGTCGGCAGATTATGAAAAATTGATCGTGGCGCCTGAAATGCGCGCATTATTCGATGACTACACCAAAGATTATGCAGAGTTCAAAGGCTATCGCGACACGATCATGGCGCTGGCATTGGCTGGCAAGCAGGACGAAGCCCTGACCACCCTGCGCGGGGATGCCTTCGCGAGCGCCAAAGCCGTGGAAACAGCCCTCGATGCCATGCAGGTCATGAAGACCGAACAAGCCAAAGCACTGGCAGATGAAAATACCGCCACCGCCAACCAAGCCACCACGATCATGATCATCATTGTGGTTGGCGCCGCGCTCTTAGGCGTCGGCTTTGGCGTGATCATTTCCAACAGCATCGCCAACCCGCTGGCATTCCTGACCAAATTGGCGAAAGCCCTCTCGGTCGGCGACATGGTGCGTGATGTGAGCGAAGCCGAGAAGGACACGGTCCGCAAACGCAAGGATGAGATCGGCGACATCAGCAACGCCTTCGATGCGCTGATCAACTACATGCAGGGCATGGGGGTATCCGCGACAGCCATTTCTGAAAATGACCTGACCACTACAGTCACACCCAAATCACCCAAGGATGAACTCGGCAACTCCTTCGCCAAGATGATCGCCGGTCTGCGCGATGCCGTCAGCCAGATCGCCGAAGGCGCAAACTCCGTCTCCATCGCCGCCTCCCAATTGACCACCGCCGCTGAACAATCCAGGCGAAGCCACCAGCCAGATCGCCACCACCATTCAACAGGTCGCGCTCGGCACCGCCCAGCAGACCGAAGGCGTCACCAAGACCTCCGCCTCCGTCGAGCAGATGGGACGCGCCATTGACGGCGTCGCCAAGGGCGCTCAGGAACAAGCCAAAGCCATCTCCCAGGCTTCACAGATCACCTCCCGCATCAACGCCGCCATCGAACAGGTCGCTGCCAACGCGCAGGCTGTCACCCGTGACTCCGCTCAAGCCGCCACCTACTCCCGCGATGGTGCCAAGACCGTCAAGGAAACCATCAACGGCATGGAAGCCATCCGCTCCAAGGTCGGTCTCTCCGCCACCAAGGTCGAAGAGATGGGTACCCGCTCCGAAGAGATCGGTGCCATCGTCGAGACCATCGAAGACATTGCCTCTCAAACCAACCTGCTGGCGCTCAACGCCGCCATCGAAGCCGCCCGCGCAGGCGAACAGGGCAAGGGTTTCGCGGTCGTGGCCGATGAAGTCCGCAAGCTGGCCGAACGCTCCAGCCTCGCCACCAAAGAGATCGCCGCCCTCATCAAGGGCATCCAGAAGACCGTCAGTGAAGCCGTGACCGCCATGCAAGCCTCCGCTCAGGAAGTCGAGCTGGGTGTGACACGCGCTCATTCGGCTGGCGAGGTGCTCGATAACATCCTCGGCGCGGCGGAATCCGTTTACAAGCAGGCCGAAGAGGCGGGCAACACCGCCGCCAAGGTCGGTGCTGCCGCCGCTGAACTGGTCGAAGCGGTCGACGCGGTCTCAGCCGTGATCGAAGAGAACACCGCCGCCACCGAAGAGATGGCTGCCAATTCCACAGAGCTGACCCAGGCCATCGAGAACATCGCCAGTGTCAGTGAAGAGAACAGCGCATCCGTCGAGGAAGTCTCCGCCTCCACCGAGGAAGTTTCCGCCCAGGTCGAGGAGGTTTCCGCCTCCGCCACTTCCCTGATGGAGATGGCTCAGAAGCTCCAACAGGTCGTCTCGCGCTTCAAACTCGAAAGCGGTAGAAAATAGATACCAGACCGGACAGGTTAGTTACAACCTGTCCGGTCTTACGATGAAATACCAAAAGGAGAAAAAACATGGAACAACAGCTTGTTATTTTTGAACTGGCAAACGAATTCTACGGCATCAACATCTCTGTGGTTGAAAGCATTATCAAGATGCAGTCCATCACGCAATTGCCGCAGTCGCCCGCTTATGTCAAGGGCGTTACCAATCTGCGCGGCAGTGTCCTGCCGGTCATTGACCTGCGTTCCCGCTTCGCGCTCGAACCCAAGGAAGACACCCGCCAGACGCGCATCATCATCGTCACGATGGGCACGATCAAGGTCGGCGTGACCGTGGACGGGGTCTCGGAAGTGCTGCGCGTTTCAGATGAATTGATCGAGCCGCTGCCGCCGATGGTCAACTCGGTCAACTCTGTCTTCTTAAAAGGCATCGTCCGTTTGGAGAACCGCCTGATCATTCTATTGGAACTCGGCAAAGTGCTCGACCTGAACGACCAGCAAGTGCTGGAAGCCTTGTCAGCTCAAAAAGCATAAACAAAAACTGTATTATTTTTGGAGGGATCAATGAAGTGGCTGGATAATCTAAAGACAAGTACGAAGTTGATCGGGGGCTTTGGCGCGGTGGTTGTATTAATGATCGTCATCGCAGCCGTGGGCTACATGTCCATGAACACCATCAACCAGGGTTCGGAATCTTTATACACCGACCAGACCCTGCCGATCCGGGATGTGAGCGCCGCCAATTCCGCGTTATGGAAACTGCGCGGGGACCTGTATAAATTCACTTATATTCCCGCGGGACGTGAAGATACAAGAAAAGCGATCGATGGGGATGTGCAAACGATCGAAGGGCTGATGGATACCTACCGTGCCGGCGAGCTTGGTGAAAAGAGAAAGGCGGCCCTGGCGGAATTCGACAAGACCTGGCCCGTCTACCATGCTGCCGCGGATGCGATCATGCAGAATGTGGACAGCGGCAACATGGACGCCGCGATCACCAGCATTACCGACGGGGGCGAGGCCTCCAACGCCCGCAAAGCAGTGGGCACGGCCATGGAGGCGATCGTCGAGGTCAATGCCGGGTTGGCCGAAGAACTGTCGCATGAGAATACAGCCACTTTTTCCTCCTCCAGCATGACCTTGATCCTGGTAGGCATTTTTGGGGTGATCGTTGCGATCGCCTTTGTGATCGTCATCAGCCGCAGTATCACCGTGCCGTTATCCATCGTCGTGAACATCGCCAAGGCAATGTCGGTCGGCGACCTGGTGCGCGATATGAAAGATGCAGAGAAAGACAAAGTGCGCCTGCGCGAGGATGAGATCGGCGACATCGGAAAAGCCTTCGATGCGCTGATCAACTACATGCAGGGCATGGGCGCTTCCGCTGTATCCATTTCCCAAAACGACCTGACCACTACAGTTACCCCGAAATCTGATAAGGATGAACTCGGCAACTCCTTCGCCAAGATGATCGCCGGTCTGCGCGATGCCGTCAGCCAGATCGCCGAAGGCGCAAACTCCGTCTCCATCGCCGCCTCCCAATTGACCACCGCCGCTGAACAATCCGGCGAAGCCACCAGCCAGATCGCCACCACCATTCAACAGGTCGCGCTCGGCACCGCCCAGCAGACCGAAGGCGTCACCAAGACCTCCGCCTCCGTCGAGCAGATGGGACGCGCCATTGACGGCGTCGCCAAGGGCGCTCAGGAACAAGCCAAAGCCATCTCCCAGGCTTCTCAGATCACCTCCCGCATCAACGCCGCCATCGAACAGGTCGCTGCCAATGCGCAGGCTGTCACCCGTGACTCCGCCCAGGCCGCCACCTACTCCCGCGATGGTGCCAAGACCGTCAAGGAAACCATCACTGGCATGGAAGCCATCCGCTCCAAGGTCGGTCTCTCCGCCACCAAGGTCGAAGAGATGGGTACCCGCTCCGAAGAGATCGGTGCCATCGTCGAGACCATCGAAGATATTGCCTCTCAAACCAATCTGCTGGCGCTCAACGCCGCCATCGAAGCCGCCCGCGCAGGCGAACAGGGCAAGGGTTTCGCGGTCGTGGCCGATGAAGTCCGCAAGCTGGCCGAACGCTCCAGCCTCGCCACAAAAGAGATCGCCGCCCTCATCAAGGGCATCCAGAAGACCGTCAGTGAAGCCGTGACCGCCATGCAAGCCTCCGCTCAGGAAGTCGAGCTGGGTGTGACACGCGCTCATTCGGCTGGCGAGGTGCTCGATAACATCCTCGGCGCGGCTGAATCCGTTTACAAGCAGGCCGAAGAGGCGGGCAACACCGCCGCCAAGGTCGGCGCTGCCGCCGCTGAACTGGTCGAAGCGGTTGACTCGGTCTCAGCCGTGATCGAAGAGAACACCGCCGCCACCGAAGAGATGGCTGCCAATTCCTCCGAACTGACCCAGGCCATCGAGAACATCGCCAGTGTCAGTGAAGAGAACAGCGCATCTGTCGAGGAAGTCTCCGCCTCCACCGAGGAAGTTTCCGCCCAGGTCGAAGAGGTTTCCGCCTCCGCCACTTCCCTGATGGAGATGGCTCAGAAGCTCCAACAGGTCGTCTCGCGCTTCAAACTGGAGGCTGGCAAAATCAGGTAAATATTTTCATGTCATTGTGAGGGTGTTAAACGCATCTCCCTCACAATGATTTTATCGAAATTTTTTATGTATTACGAAAGAGGTAACTATGAAGACAATCAACAACCTCAAAATTGGAACAAGGCTGGTCGGTGGTTTTTTGATCATCACCGCCTTATTTGCCGCGTTTATTATTTACAATTACACACAACTCCAAAGGCTGGGTCTGATGCAGGATGACGGAGCCAGACGGGCGAATGATGCCCTGCTTGCCATGGAAACCACCACAGATGGAGTTGAACTGTACCAGGTCATTGCCGATACTCAAATAAACCTGGATTTCGAGGATGCTGCCAAAGAATGGGATACGGCGAAAGCTATGACAGATAAAGATATGGATTTAATGTCAAAAGCAGTTGATACCCCGCAAGAAGAAGCCTGGCTGATAGAAGCCAACGCGGGTTACGATCAAATCGTGAACTTGTACGAAAATGAAATGTTACCGGCACTGAAAGCAGCCAATGCCTCGACCGCAGAGACCCAAAAAATGGACGGTGAAATGGACGGGTATATCGCTGCGATGCAAGCTCCTTTGGTAAAAATATCTGATTCTCTCTCCGCAGAATCCATCAAAGGGGATGAAGACTTTGACACAGCCTATACAGGGGTGATCAGTGCATCGATCATTATTGGCGTTATTGTCGCACTGGCGGCGTTCTGGATCGGGATTCTTCTGAGCCGGGGGATCACCAGCCCTTTGAACAATGTTCTTCAAGCGGCATTAAATATAAGTGATGGAGATCTGAGCCAGAAATTGGAATATCAATCGAAGGATGAAATCGGACAACTGACCGAAACCTTTAGGAAAATGATAGCTTACCTGCTCAACATGGCCAATGTGGCAGGGAAGGTCGCCAACAACGATCTGACCGAATCCGTCACCCCGAAATCTGATAAAGACGAACTCGGCAACTCCTTCGCCAAGATGATCGCCGGTCTGCGCGATGCCGTCACTATGATCGCTGAGAGCGCAAACTCCGTCTCCATCGCCGCAGCCCAACTGACCACCGCCGCTGAACAATCCGGCGAAGCCACCAGCCAGATCGCCACCACCATTCAACAGGTCGCGCTCGGCACCGCCCAGCAGACCGAAGGCGTCACCAAGACCTCCGCCTCCGTCGAACAGATGGGACGCGCCATTGACGGCGTCGCCAAGGGCGCTCAGGAACAAGCCAAAGCCATCTCCCAGGCTTCGCAGATCACCTCCCGCATCAACGCCGCCATCGAACAGGTCGCTGCCAACGCGCAGGCTGTCACCCGTGACTCTGCCCAAGCCGCCACCTACTCCCGCGATGGCGCCAAGACCGTCAAGGAAACCATCAACGGCATGGAAGCCATCCGCTCCAAGGTCGGTCTCTCCGCCACCAAGGTCGAAGAGATGGGTACCCGCTCCGAGGAGATCGGTGCCATCGTCGAGACCATCGAAGACATCGCCTCTCAAACCAACCTGCTGGCGCTCAACGCCGCCATCGAAGCCGCCCGCGCAGGCGAACAGGGCAAGGGTTTCGCGGTCGTGGCCGATGAGGTCCGCAAGCTGGCCGAACGCTCCAGCCTTGCCACAAAGGAGATCGCTGCCCTCATCAAGGGCATCCAGAAGACCGTCAGTGAAGCCGTGACCGCCATGCAAGCCTCCGCTCAGGAAGTCGAGCTGGGTGTGACACGCGCTCATTCGGCTGGCGAGGTGCTCGATAACATCCTCGGCGCGGCGGAATCCGTTTACAAGCAGGCCGAAGAGGCGGGCAACACCGCCGCCAAGGTCGGCGCTGCCGCCGCTGAACTGGTCGAAGCGGTTGACGCGGTCTCAGCCGTGATCGAAGAGAACACCGCCGCCACCGAAGAGATGGCTGCCAATTCCTCCGAACTGACCCAGGCCATCGAGAACATCGCCAGTGTCAGCGAAGAGAACAGCGCGTCTGTCGAGGAAGTCTCCGCCTCCACCGAGGAAGTTTCCGCCCAGGTCGAGGAGGTTTCCGCCTCCGCCACTTCCCTGATGGAGATG